>NZ_CP012024.1:0-12500 GCF_001050115.1 Bacillus smithii
ATGGAGAATATTGAGGATTTGTGGAATAAAGCGCTTGCCAGTATTGAAAAAAAGATCAGCAAGCCAAGCTTCGAAACATGGCTAAAGTCAACCAAAGCCCATGCGCTTCAAGGCAACACACTAATCATTATCGCTCCCAATGAATTTGCTAGGGATTGGCTCGAAGGACGCTATTCGCAATTAATTGCGGGAGTCATCTATGAGTTGATTGGCGAAGAACTCGATATTAAATTTATCATCCCTCAAAATCAGGAAGAAAATGATTATGACATACCCGTTCCCAAAAAAGTCCAATCTAAAGATGAAGAGTATGACTTTCCTCATAGCATGTTAAATCCGAAGTATACATTTGATACATTTGTTATTGGATCCGGAAACCGGTTTGCTCATGCCGCTTCTCTTGCAGTAGCGGAAGCGCCGGCTAAAGCATATAATCCTTTATTTATCTATGGGGGAGTGGGGTTGGGAAAAACCCACTTAATGCATGCGATCGGACATTACGTTCAAGAGCATAATCCGTCAGCAAAAGTTCTTTACATTACATCCGAAAAATTTACAAATGAATTTATCAATTCCATTCGCGATAATAAATCTGATGAATTTCGCAATAAATATCGTAATGTCGACGTTCTTTTAATTGATGATATTCAGTTTTTAGCGAAAAAAGAACAAACACAAGAAGAATTTTTCCATACCTTTAATACATTGCATGAGGAAAGCAAACAAATTGTCATCTCCAGTGACCGTCCTCCTAAAGAGATCCCAACTTTGGAGGATCGGCTGCGATCGCGTTTTGAGTGGGGATTAATCACGGATATTACTCCGCCTGATTTGGAGACAAGAATTGCCATCCTCCGCAAAAAAGCGAAAGCAGAAGGATTGGACATCCCTAATGAAGCCATGCTTTATATAGCCAATCAAATAGATACAAATATTCGGGAGCTGGAAGGAGCTCTTATTCGTGTTGTTGCTTACTCTTCCCTTATCAATAAAGACATTAATGCTGATTTAGCGGCAGAAGCATTAAAAGACATTATTCCAAGTTCTAAGCCAAAAGTAATTACCATTCAAGAAATTCAACGTGTTGTAGGAGAACACTACAATGTAAAAATAGAAGACTTTAAAGCGAAAAAACGAACAAAGTCCATCGCGTTTCCAAGACAAATTGCCATGTATTTGTCAAGGGAACTGACAGATTCCTCGCTGCCTAAAATCGGGGAAGAGTTTGGGGGCCGTGACCATACAACGGTTATTCATGCGCATGAGAAAATTTCGAAGCTGCTGCAAACGGATGAGCAATTGAAAAGAAGCATTGCGGAAATTGAAAACAAATTGAAATCGTAAACGGGAATACTGTGAATAACACGACCAAGGCTAGCCACAGTCTGTCCACATGTGGATAGGCTGTGTTTTCGTGTAATTAACAAGTTTATCCACATATCCACAGGCACTACTATTACTACTACGATTTTTTTAAATAAAAAATATATATGTTTTTAACAAAAAATTATTCTCATGGAGGCTATTAAAATGAAATTCGTCATTCAAAAAGACCGTCTTGTTCAAAGTGTTCAAGATGTAATGAAAGCAGTTTCCTCACGAACAACAATCCCCATATTAACTGGTATAAAAATTGTAGCCGATCACAGAGGAGTTTCTTTAACAGGGAGCGATTCCGACATTTCCATTGAATCTTTTATTCCTACGGTAGAAGAAGATGATCAAATAGCGACTATACAAGAAAGCGGCGCTGTTGTTCTACAAGCTAAATTTTTCAGTGAAATCGTCAAAAAGCTGCCGCTCGACACAGTGGAAATTGAAGTCACCAATAAAAGCAATTACCAAACTGTCATACGGTCAGGGCAAGCGGAGTTCAATTTAAACGGATTGGATCCTGATGAATACCCGCATTTGCCGCAAATCGAAGATGGGAAAGTCTTTCAATTGCCGGCGGATTTAATGAAAACCATTATTCGGCAAACTGTTTTTGCAGTGTCCACGTCAGAAACACGTCCAATCTTGACAGGTGTCAACTGGAAAGTGGAAGGAAATGAACTTATTTGCGTAGCCACGGATAGCCATAGGCTTGCGCTGAGAAAAGCGGCTGTAGAAACTGAATTTGAAGAAGCATACAGCGTGGTGATCCCGGGAAAAAGTTTAAGCGAATTAAGCAAAATTTTAGATGATTCATCGGATCCAGTAGAAATTGTGTTTATGGAGAATCAAGTTTTATTCAAAATGAAACATATTTTATTCTTTTCAAGATTGCTGGAAGGGAATTATCCGGATACATCTAGACTGATTCCTACCGAAAGCAAAACCACCATTGAATTAAATACAAAAGAGTTTTTGCAAGCTATTGACCGCGCTTCTCTCCTTGCAAGAGAAGGACGAAATAATGTTGTCAAGCTATCCACCGTAGAACAAAATGAAATTGAAATTTCTTCTAATTCTCCTGAAATCGGGAAGGTCATTGAATTGGTAAAAAGCCAGCGAATTGAAGGGGAAGAGCTAAAAATCTCATTTAGCGCCAAATATATGATGGATGCTTTAAAAGCGTTGGAAGGCACCGAAATTCGTATTCAATTTACGGGAGCTATGCGCCCCTTTGTGATAAGACCTATTATGGATGACTCAATTTTGCAGCTTATTTTGCCGGTGAGAACGTATTAATTTCGTAATTAAACTGTTTTCGATCCATTTGAAAGCTGTCCGCTTTGCGGTGCCTCAACGATTACCGCAAGGCGGATCTTTGTTTAAAGCATTATGCTATAGGGTGGCTTGAGATTAAATCACTGCAAACAAAATGTTTAAAGGTTTTGATACAGAGTTTTCACTATTTGCTGGTATCTGACTCTTAAGGTTCTTCCTTCTATAGTGGATTTTATGGCGAAGGCAGGCCTTTAAAAGGGTCAGTTTTTTATTGGATGATCGAAAGAGAAAATCAGTTGCGGCCATCTCTATTTAATTCCATTCTTGGATTTGGGTGTTTTGAGACAAGTATGATTTTGAATTTACCTGATTATTTTAGTAAAATTAAATTTTAGATACTAAAATCGGAAAGCAGTGAGCACGAATGGCAGAAAAGGTTTTTATCGATACAGACACCATTACTCTTGGACAATTTTTAAAATTGATCAATGTGATTTCTACGGGTGGAATGGCTAAATGGTTTTTGAGTGAAAACGAAGTGTATATAAACGGAGAACTGGACCAACGGAGAGGGAAAAAATTAAAACCAGGCGATACCGTTGTCATTCCTTCCGTCGGTGAATTTGTCATTACACGAACTTAAAAAGGGTGTCGCGTAAATGTACATGAAAGAGCTGGTATTGGAAAATTTTAGAAATTACGAATCTTTGCAATTAACTTTTGACAATAAGGTGAATGTGATACTCGGGGAAAATGCCCAAGGAAAAACAAATGTACTCGAAGCGATTTATGTATTGGCGATGGCTAAATCCCATCGCACGTCAAACGATAAAGATTTGATTCGCTGGGATGAAGAGTATGCTAAAATAGAAGGTAGAGTGGAAAAACGGCATACCTCGATTCCATTAGAATTAACGATTTCAAAAAAAGGGAAAAAAGCGAAATCCAATCATATTGAGCAGCAAAGATTAAGTCAATATGTTGGAAATTTGAATGTCGTGATGTTTGCTCCTGAGGATCTTCATTTAGTCAAAGGAAGCCCGCAAGTTAGACGCCGTTTTATTGATATGGAGATCGGACAAATCTCTCCTGTCTATTTACATGATATTAGTCAATATCAAAAAGTTTTACAGCAAAGAAATCATTATTTAAAACAGCTGCAGGCTAATAAGCAGCACGACAAAACGATGCTGGAAGTTTTGAATGAACAGTTAATTACGTTAGCGGTAAAGATTGTTCAAAAACGTTTTGAGTTTATCCGGCTTTTAGAAGAATGGGCTCAGCCGATTCATTCCGGAATCTCCAGAGGACTTGAAAAATTAAAAATCGATTATCGTCCGTCTATCGATGTATTAGAAGATGACGATTGGTCAAAAATGGTAGAAGTATTCGAAGAAAAAATTTCTTCTCAAAAGGAGCGGGAGATTGAGCGCGGGGTCACGTTGATAGGCCCTCACCGGGATGAATTGGTTTTTATGGTGAATGGAAAAAACGTTCATACCTTTGGATCGCAAGGACAGCAAAGAACGACAGCTCTTTCTGTAAAATTGGCGGAAATTGAGTTAATTTGCTCGGAAATCGGCGAATACCCTGTGCTGCTTTTGGATGACGTTTTATCGGAATTGGATGATTTTAGACAGTCGCATTTGCTGAACACCATTCGCGAAAAAGTTCAGACATTTGTCACTACAACTAGTACAGACGGCATTCATCATCAAACGTTGAAAGAAGCAGATACTTTTCATGTGATGGCCGGCAGGGTGTCAAAACAAGATGGAGGTTAAAAGAATGTATTTGCATGTAGGAGATGATTGCATAATACATGCAAAAGATATTGTGGCCATTTTGGATCGGAAAGGTTCGGATATTCCCAGCCTTTTGCAGTATTGGAATAGAACGGGGAAGATCCCGAAATCATCGGTTTTGCCTCCTGACTGTAAATCGATCGTCATTACAACGGAGCAAATCTATTTTTCACCGTTTGCCTCAGGTACTCTGAAAAAACATTTAACCCGCATAAATGGTCATTCAGTTTTTAATTTTTAATTTCCTTAACAAGAACGGATTCGGGATTTGCTGTCCGGAAAGGTATGTTCAACAAACTTCCGACTTCCGACGAAATGGAGAAATTTCCTCCTGATCCACTCGACCCGGCTCATTTATGCGAAGTATACAGATCTTTAGATCGTTTATATAAATCAACATTGGATGCCCGCTTATGTTGTGTCGGGCTTTTGCGGTTATTTCCCCGTTTTTTGACGGGGCTGTACGAGCAGTGAAAGCAGGAAAAGGCATTGAAGAAAGAGCAGGTGATTGAATTTGGCGATAGATAAGAACGAACAAAATTCTCAATCGTATGATGCTAGCCAAATCCAGGTATTAGAAGGTCTGGAAGCTGTAAGAAAACGACCTGGTATGTATATTGGATCAACAAGCAGCAAAGGTCTTCACCACTTAGTCTGGGAAATCGTTGATAATAGTATTGACGAAGCACTTGCCGGATATTGCAGTGAAATCAATGTCATTGTTGAAGAAGACAACAGTATAACGGTGATTGACAACGGCCGCGGTATCCCAGTGGACATTCAAGAAAAAATGGGCCGTCCGGCAGTAGAAGTCATTATGACCGTTCTTCATGCCGGCGGGAAATTCGGCGGAGGTGGGTATAAAGTATCCGGGGGCCTTCACGGAGTTGGTGCTTCCGTTGTTAATGCCTTATCCACTGAACTGGAAGTGTTTGTCCATCGGGATGGCAATATTTATTATCAAAAATACCGGCGCGGTGTCCCAGTAGAAGATTTGAAAACGATCGGTCATACCAATCGAACGGGAACAACCGTTCATTTTAAGCCAGACCCGGAAATTTTTACGGAAACCACCGTGTTTGATTATGACGTATTAGCGACAAGAATTCGTGAACTTGCTTTTTTAAACCGGAATATCAAGATTACCATCGAAGATCGCCGTGAAGGGCAAAAAAGAAAAAATGAATATCATTACGAAGGCGGAATCAAGTCTTATGTCGCTCATTTAAATCGTACCAAGGAAGTACTTCATGAAGAACCCATTTATGTTGAAGGTTTAAAAGATGATATTCAAGTAGAAATTGCCTTGCAATACAACGAAGGTTTTTCCAGCAATATTTATTCATTTGCCAACAACATTCATACGTATGAAGGCGGAACTCATGAATCTGGTTTTAAAACAGCCTTGACTCGAGTAATCAATGATTATGCCCGCAAAAACGGACTGATAAAAGATTCGGATCAAAATTTATCAGGAGAAGATGTCAGAGAAGGGCTGACCGCCATTGTTTCCATTAAACATCCAAATCCTCAATTTGAAGGTCAAACGAAAACAAAATTAGGAAATTCAGAAGCTCGCACCGTTACGGACGCTCTTTTCTCTGAGCATTTTGAAACCTACCTACTTGAAAACCCATCCGTGGCCAGAAAAATCGTAGAAAAAGGATTGATGGCGGCGAGAGCGCGGCTGGCAGCTAAAAAAGCACGTGAATTGACAAGAAGAAAAAGTGCATTGGAAGTTTCCAGTTTACCGGGAAAACTTGCCGACTGTTCTTCACGCGATCCATCCATCAGCGAATTGTTTATTGTGGAAGGGGACTCGGCAGGAGGATCTGCCAAGCAAGGCCGCGATCGTCATTTCCAAGCCATTTTGCCTTTGAGAGGAAAAATTTTGAACGTGGAAAAAGCGCGGTTGGATAAAATTTTATCCAACAATGAGATCAGAATGATCATTACCGCTTTAGGCACCGGAATCGGGGAAGAATTCGATATTTCAAAAGCCCGCTACCATAAGGTGGTCATCATGACGGATGCCGATGTAGACGGTGCTCATATCCGTACGTTATTATTAACCTTTTTTTATCGTTATATGCGCCAAATCATTGAAGCGGGCTATGTTTATATAGCACAGCCTCCTTTATATAAAGTTTCTCAAGGAAAGCGAATTGAGTATGCATATAATGATCGGCAATTGGACGAAATTTTATCCAGTCTTCCAGAAAGTCCAAAACCAGGCATTCAACGTTATAAAGGTTTAGGGGAAATGAATCCGGAACAATTATGGGAAACAACAATGGATCCTGAAACAAGAGCAATGCTTCAAGTTAGTTTGGAAGATGCCATAGAAGCTGACGAAACATTTGAAATGCTGATGGGAGACAAAGTAGAACCGCGCAGACAATTTATTGAAGAAAATGCTTTGCACGTAAAAAATCTAGATGTTTAATACAGCAGGATAGATGAAAAGTCTATCCTGCCTTCGTAAAGAAAACAGATTCTTACGGCTGACACGCCGGGAACTGTGTGTATGAAGGAGGTTCTTAATAAATGGCAGATATGCCTAGTTCTAGAGTACAAGAAGTGAATATCAGCCAGGAAATGCGTTCTTCCTTTCTTGATTATGCCATGAGCGTCATCGTCTCCCGTGCTATCCCCGATGTCCGCGATGGTCTTAAGCCGGTGCATCGCCGTATTTTATACGCGATGAACGATCTTGGAATGACGCCGGATAAAGCATATAAAAAATCGGCTCGTATTGTCGGCGAAGTCATTGGGAAGTACCATCCTCACGGTGATGCCGCCGTTTATGAAACGATGGTCCGTATGGCTCAAGATTTCAGCTACCGCTATATGCTTGTGGACGGACATGGAAATTTCGGTTCCATTGACGGTGATCCCGCTGCCGCTATGCGTTATACGGAAGCCCGTATGTCCAAAATTTCGATGGAATTATTAAGGGACATAAACAAAGACACGATTGACTATAAAGATAACTATGATGGATCTGAAAAAGAGCCTGAAGTGTTACCATCCCGATTCCCCAACCTGCTTGTAAACGGATCATCAGGAATTGCGGTTGGAATGGCAACCAATATCCCGCCTCATCAGTTGGGAGAAGTCATTGATGGCATTTTAGCATTAAGCAAAAACCCGGACATTACGATTTCAGAGTTAATGGAGTACATTCCGGGGCCTGATTTCCCAACAGCAGGACTTATTATGGGAAGAAGAGGCATTCGTAGAGCGTATGAAACCGGCAGAGGGTCGATTACACTACGGGCGAAAGCGGAAATTGAAACAAAATCCAACGGAAAAGAAGCCATTATCATCACTGAAATTCCTTATCAAGTCAATAAAGCCAAATTAATTGAAAAAATCGCAGAACTCGCTCGTGATAAAAGAATAGATGGCATTACGGATTTAAGAGATGAATCAGACCGTCGCGGTATGAGAATTGTCATCGAAGTGCGCAAAGATGCCAATGCCAATGTATTGCTTAATAATTTATATAAACATACAGCTTTGCAAACAAGTTTTGGCATCAATTTGTTGGCTCTTGTAGACGGTCAACCTAAAGTATTGAACTTGAAGCAATGCCTGCATTATTATCTCGAGCACCAAAAAGTTGTCATTCGCAGAAGAACGGAATTTGATTTGCGAAAAGCAGAAGCGCGTGCACATATTCTGGAAGGATTGCGCATTGCACTCGATCATATTGATGAAATTATTAATCTTATCCGCTCCTCTCAAACAACGGATATTGCCCGGCAAGGCTTAATGCAACGTTTTTCTTTGACCGAAAAACAAGCCCAAGCCATTCTTGATATGAGGCTGCAGCGGTTGACAGGTTTGGAACGGGAAAAAATTGAAGAAGAATATCAAAATCTGATTCGTTTAATCGCTGAACTAAAAGCGATTCTTGCCGATGAAGAGAAAGTACTGCAAATTATCCGCGACGAACTTTTAGAAATTAAAGAACGTTTTAATGATAAACGCCGTACAGCGATCATGGATAGCGGAGTCGACGAAATTGAAGATGAAGACCTGATTCCCGAGGAAAATATCGTGATTTCGCTCACTCATAACGGTTATATTAAACGCCTTCCACTTTCTACTTACAAAAGCCAAAAGCGCGGCGGCAGAGGCATTCAAGGCATGGGAACGAACGAAAATGATTTTGTGGAACATCTCATTACGACGTCGACCCATGACACGATTTTATTTTTCACTAACAAAGGAAAAGTGTATAAAACGAAAGGGTATGAGATACCGGAATTAGGAAGAACCGCAAAGGGAATTCCAATCATCAATGTGCTTGGAATTGAGAAAGATGAATGGATTAATACCATGATAGCCGTGGAAGAATATCATGAAAATTGGTATTTAGTCTTTACGACCAAGCATGGGATTACAAAACGAACGCCGCTGAGAGAGTATGCTCATATTCGTACGAACGGCTTGATTGCTTTGACATTAAGGGAAAATGACGAACTCATTTCGGTTAAATTGACAGATGGAAACCAAGATATTGTCATTGGAACAAAGAACGGCATGATGATTCGGTTTAAAGAAACGGAAGTTCGGTCGATGGGTAGAACTTCTACTGGTGTGAAAGGAATTACGTTGGATGATGACGATGAAGTTATTGGAATGGAATTGCTGCATGATGGCGAAGAAGTTCTGATCGTTACTCGAAACGGTTATGGAAAACGAACGCATGAAGCTGAATATCGAATTCAAGGGCGCGGAGGAAAAGGATTGCGCACTTGCAGAATCACTCCGAAAAACGGTCCTCTTGTCGCTATAAAAACGATTTCTGGTGAAGAAGACATCATGCTCATGACTGCTGGCGGTGTTTTAATTAGGATGGATGTTCAAGACATTTCTCGAACGGGAAGAAATGCACAAGGAGTAAAATTAATTCGCCTTGACGAAGATGAATATGTCGCCACCGTAGCCGTTGTTGAAAAAGAAGAAAGCGACAAAGAAGAAGATCAAGAAACGGAAGAATAGGTCAAATTTCTTCTTCAGGACACTTCATTAAATTTCCCGCTAACTGTAATGATGTGAGAAACATATAAGCTAATCGATTTATATATGTTCATTAGGTGGTCTTAAAAATGGTGTATCTTCTCTCTCAATTGAAGAAAGAGAAGATAGACCTTTTTCTTTTGTATAAATTCCTTGATACTGGGATTAAAAAAAGAACTATTTTAGATTGATTAGAAATGAATGGAAAAATTGAAAAAATTGATAATTTTTTGCAATATTTTTTTAATTCCCTCTTCATTTTGGAGTTTTTTTGGTAAATTGGTAATAGATAATGATGGAGGGATTCTTAATGGAGGTAAGAGTGGAAGAGCTGGAAGCGGGTCTGACTTTAAACAGCGATGTTTTAGGTCTTTCAGGCTACCCTATTATTCCTAAAAATACAGTACTAACAGATGAGCATATCGAGATCTTGAAAGCCTTTTCCGTATCATCTGTCGATGTAAAAGGCAAGGAACGGAAGAATTCATTCACTAAATCCAAAAATCAATCGCCAGTGTCAGCCGTTCGAACGCAAGAATTTGAAAAAAATACGAATAAGCAAACAAACCTTTTTGATTTGTATATGAATGGGGTAGTGTCGTACGAAAGAGAATTCAAAAAATGGCAGTCCGGATTGGGAATTGACATAAATGCTGTGAGAAAGATTATTCTGCCTTTAATAAAAACGATCGAATTTCAAAAAGATAAATTGATTGAAATTCTTGATTTTACCACAAAAGAGAAATATTTATTTCATCATGCAGTATCTGTAGGCATGATCAGCAGTTCCTTAGCCCAAGAAATGAAGCTTGGAAATGGGACGTCCATTCAAGTGGGACTGGCGGGTTTATTAGCGGATTGCGGCATGGCTAAAATCAATGGTACTCTTTTGAAGCCGGACAAACAATTATTTTCTCAATATAATGACATTAAGCAGCATGTCATGCATAGCTATAATATGGTCAAAAACATTAATCTATTGAGGACGGAAACGAAGCTTAGCATTCTCCAGCATCATGAAAGACTAGATGGAAGCGGTTATCCTCTTGGTGAAAAAGGTAAGAGAATCCATTTACTTTCACAAATAGTAGGTATTGCGGATCTTTTTCATCATATGGTTTCAGAAAGAGTTCATGAGAAAAAACAACCGTTATTTAAAGTGCTCGAAACGATTCGTCATGATTTGTTCGGACAATTTGATATTCAAGTTGTTAATGCTCTTTTAAGTCTTTTCGCTCGTCTATCGATTGGCACAAGAATCCAGCTGATGGATCAAAGGATCGCAACGGTTCTATTTGTAAATGACAATGAAAAAACAAGACCGATTATTAAAATAGAGGGTACAAACGAAGTGATTGACATGGCGGCTAAAAGAGATTTGGTCATTGATAAGGTTCTTTAAAAGAGTTTAAAGCTCAATCACGGAGGCCTATATTCTTTTATGTTATTTTAATCAAATTACATTTAATGGATGATTGAAATTCGAGCTGTTTCGCAGTTCATTGAAAATAGGAGTTTAACTATTGTTTTAAACTATACTTTTGAAAAAACAAAAAAACAAAAACAGACATTATACGAAAATAGGGGTTGAAATCTTTCAAGATCATTGTTATCATATCTAGCGGAAAGTTTTTTGGTCATGTTTTTTCTTTTAAAAAAATATTGACTCACTAATTTGAATGTGATAATATATAAAAGTCGCTTAATTGATCTTTGAAAACTGAACAAAACGAAGCGTAAACCAATGTTTCGATAGAAACAAGCCAAGTCAAATTTCTTTTTGGAGAGTTTGATCCTGGCTCAGGACGAACGCTGGCGGCGTGCCTAATACATGCAAGTCGAGCGGACTTTCAAGAAGCTTGCTTTTTGAAAGTTAGCGGCGGACGGGTGAGTAACACGTGGGCAACCTGCCTGCAAGACGGGGATAACTCCGGGAAACCGGGGCTAATACCGGATAATATCTTCCTTCGCATGAAGGAAGGTTGAAAGGCGGCGCAAGCTGCCGCTTGCAGATGGGCCCGCGGCGCATTAGCTAGTTGGTGAGGTAACGGCTCACCAAGGCGACGATGCGTAGCCGACCTGAGAGGGTGATCGGCCACACTGGGACTGAGACACGGCCCAGACTCCTACGGGAGGCAGCAGTAGGGAATCTTCCGCAATGGACGAAAGTCTGACGGAGCAACGCCGCGTGAGCGAAGAAGGTCTTCGGATCGTAAAGCTCTGTTGTCAGGGAAGAACAAGTACCGTTCGAACAGGGCGGTACCTTGACGGTACCTGACCAGAAAGCCACGGCTAACTACGTGCCAGCAGCCGCGGTAATACGTAGGTGGCAAGCGTTGTCCGGAATTATTGGGCGTAAAGCGCGCGCAGGCGGTCTCTTAAGTCTGATGTGAAAGCCCACGGCTCAACCGTGGAGGGTCATTGGAAACTGGGAGACTTGAGTGCAGAAGAGGAGAGCGGAATTCCACGTGTAGCGGTGAAATGCGTAGAGATGTGGAGGAACACCAGTGGCGAAGGCGGCTCTCTGGTCTGTAACTGACGCTGAGGCGCGAAAGCGTGGGGAGCGAACAGGATTAGATACCCTGGTAGTCCACGCCGTAAACGATGAGTGCTAAGTGTTAGAGGGCTTCCACCCTTTAGTGCTGCAGCTAACGCATTAAGCACTCCGCCTGGGGAGTACGGCCGCAAGGCTGAAACTCAAAGGAATTGACGGGGGCCCGCACAAGCGGTGGAGCATGTGGTTTAATTCGAAGCAACGCGAAGAACCTTACCAGGTCTTGACATCCTTCGCTACCTCTAGAGATAGAGGGTTCCCCTTCGGGGGACGGAGTGACAGGTGGTGCATGGTTGTCGTCAGCTCGTGTCGTGAGATGTTGGGTTAAGTCCCGCAACGAGCGCAACCCTTGACCTTAGTTGCCAGCATTCAGTTGGGCACTCTAAGGTGACTGCCGGTGACAAACCGGAGGAAGGTGGGGATGACGTCAAATCATCATGCCCCTTATGACCTGGGCT
>NZ_CP012024.1:17500-32500 GCF_001050115.1 Bacillus smithii
CCCAAAATGTTTGAAAAATCAAACTTATTGTGGATATCTTGACAGTATTTTATCCAATTGATAACCTACTAATAATATTTTGGACTAGGAGGGCGAGAAAAAATGTGGGAAACCAAATTTGTAAAAGAAGGACTAACTTTTGACGATGTTCTGTTGATGCCTGCAAAGTCGGATGTATTGCCAAGAGACGTGGATTTAAGTGTTTCTTTAACAGAAACATTGAAGTTAAATATTCCTATTATCAGCGCTGGTATGGATACCGTAACGGAAGCGGAAATGGCGATTGCCATGGCTCGTCAAGGCGGATTGGGGATTATTCATAAAAATATGAGCATTGAACAGCAGGCGGAGCAAGTTGACAAGGTGAAACGGTCAGAGAGCGGCGTCATTACGGATCCTTTCTTTTTAACGCCTGAACATCAAGTGTATGATGCTGAACATTTGATGGGCAAGTATAGAATTTCCGGGGTCCCGATTGTAAACAATGAACAAGAACAAAAATTAGTCGGCATTATTACGAACCGGGATTTACGGTTTGTACAAGATTATTCCATCAAGATTTCTGAAGTGATGACAAAAGAGAATTTAGTAACGGCTCCGGTTGGGACGACATTAGAAGAAGCTGAAAAAATCCTTCAGAAGCATAAAATTGAAAAACTGCCATTGATTGATGAGAACGGTGTATTAAAAGGATTAATTACGATTAAAGATATTGAAAAAGTGATTGAGTTTCCGAACTCTGCGAAAGATAAGAAAGGACGGCTTTTAGCGGGTGCTGCTGTAGGTGTTACGAAAGACACGATGAAACGTGTGGAGATGTTGGTAAAGGCGAATGTCGATGTCATTGTCATTGATACCGCGCATGGCCATTCGCAAGGAGTTATTAATACCGTGAAAGAAATACGGGCCGCTTATCCGACACTCAATATTATTGCCGGTAACGTTGCAACTGCAGAAGCGACAAGAGCTTTAATTGAAGCAGGGGCAGACATTGTGAAAGTTGGGATCGGACCTGGTTCGATTTGTACGACGCGCGTTGTGGCTGGAGTAGGCGTGCCGCAAATAACAGCGATATATGATTGTGCAACGGAAGCAAGAAAATACGGAAAAGCGATTATTGCGGACGGTGGAATCAAATATTCCGGAGACATTGTCAAGGCGTTGGCTGCCGGAGGGCATGCTGTTATGCTAGGAAGCTTGCTGGCTGGAACTTCCGAAAGCCCTGGAGAAACGGAAATTTATCAAGGACGACGTTTTAAAGTGTATCGAGGAATGGGTTCGATCGGTGCGATGGAAAGTGGTTCAAAAGACCGTTATTTCCAAGAAGATGCCAAAAAATTAGTTCCGGAAGGGATTGAAGGTCGTGTTCCTTATAAAGGACCGCTTGCTGACACGATTTATCAGCTGGTTGGCGGAATCCGTTCGGGCATGGGATACTGTGGAACCAAAAATTTGGAAGAATTGAGAGAAAATGCTCAATTTATCCGGATGACAGGTGCTGGATTAAGAGAAAGCCATCCGCATGATGTCCAAATTACGAAAGAAGCCCCAAATTATTCTTTGTCTTAATGATTGAAATCTGCTTTTGATGTCAACATGACAAATCTCGAGGCGGTAGGGAAATAGCCCTGCCGCCGTTTATTTTTTCTGGTCTAAAAGTAGGTCACAATGAAAGGGAGTCCTTTAGTAATCTAATAGAATTCAAGTTTTAAAAATCATAAAATCAGTTTTCATTCTTGCCGTAAAACGAAATGAACCAGATTACTTAATACATTTCAAATAAGCTGAAAGGAAAAAAGATTCTACGGATATAGTCATGCCTATGGGCCCATTGTGATCGTTTCGAAAATAAAAAGTAGTCCAATCCTCTGTCTACTTTTTGTCTTGAGAGTATGATAAAATATCGAAGGTGTACATATAAAGATGGAGGGCTATTGAGTGAGAAAGAAGAAGGTTTACAAAAGTATCGCCTGTTTAGTCAGCTTGTTGCTATTGACCGTTTTACTTCAATCTCCCGTTCAAGCTCAAGCGGAAGAAACTCCAAATATTAACGCTGCAGCTGCAATTCTAATAGATGGAGATACCGGGAAAATTTTATACGAAAAAAATGCTGATAAAATGTTGGGAATTGCAAGTATGACTAAAATGATGACAGAATACTTGCTTTTGGAAGCGATTAAAGAAAAAAAGGTCAGCTGGGATACGGAATATCGAGTAAGTGATCGTGTTTATAAAATTTCCCAGGAAAGAAATTTTTCAAATGTCCCACTGCGATTAGGAGAAAAGTATAAAATACGAGAATTATATGAAGCCATGGCAATTTATTCTGCCGATGCTGCTTCAATAGCTATCGCCGAAACCATTGCTGGCTCCGAAGAAAACTTTGTGAAATTAATGAACCAAAAAGCGAAAGAACTTGGCTTGCAGTGCAAATTTGTGAATGCAACCGGTTTAAGCAACAAAGATTTAAAAGGAATGTATCCGAAAAATTCAGGGCCAAACGATGAAAATTTGATGACAGCAAGATCTACTGCAAAATTAGCTTATCGACTTATAAAAGATTATCCGGAAGTGTTAAAAACAGCCAGCATTCCCAAAAAGAAATTTCGCCCTGGAACAGCCGATGAAATCAATATGGAAAATTGGAACTGGATGTTGCCGGGATTAGTTTTTGCTTACAAAGGAATGGATGGTTTAAAAACAGGGACAACCGATTTTGCTGGATATTGTTTTGCAGGTACGGCCAAGCGAGGAAATGTACGTCTTATTTCTGTTGTGATGAATGCAAAGGATCCAAGTGGAAAAGGTTCTTATAATGCCAGATTTACCGAAACGAAAAAACTGTTGGATTATGGGTTTAATGAGTTCTCTCGACAAAAAATTTATCCGGCTAAATTACAATTAAAAGGATACGAAACGATAAAGGTTGAAAAAGGAAAAGACAAAGAAGTGACCATTTATACAAACAAGCCTTTTTATGACCTCGTAAAAAAAGGTGAACCTAAAAAATATACCGCTTCTTTCACGCCGGATAGGTCAAAGATTGATAAAAACGGCGCTTTGAAAGCACCTGTTCAAAAAGGTGAAACAGTCGGCTATTTAACCTTCCATTCTGAAACCAACAATCCGTTGGGATACTTGTCAAAAGAGGAAGAAAAAAAGGCTAGCATCCCGGTTGTAACGGCAAAAGCGGTGGATAAAGCGAACTGGTTCATCCTTTCACTACGAAGTATTGGGGATCTTTTCGATGGAATGTTTTCCACAGTTAAAAGCTGGTTTTGATAGTTTTTGACCTCCTTGTATTGACAGGAGGTTTTTTTTGTTGTTTATTTAAATTCAAGGGAATCATATGATCCTCCAATCATATCGGAAAACCCGGATATTTCAAAATTTTTAACAAATAATTATATAGACGTCCTTGTCTGAAGGGGGAATTACAAGTGAGTACAGGTACAGATCGGGTTAAAAGAGGAATGGCCGAAATGCAAAAAGGCGGAGTCATTATGGACGTTGTCAATGCTGAACAGGCCAAAATTGCTGAAGCAGCAGGAGCAGTGGCTGTTATGGCATTGGAAAGAGTCCCTGCTGATATCCGAGCAGCCGGTGGAGTAGCAAGAATGGCAGATCCGCGCGTTGTGGAAGAAGTTATGAATGCTGTTAGCATTCCAGTCATGGCAAAAGCAAGAATTGGTCATATTGTGGAAGCTCGTGTGCTGGAAGCGATGGGTGTAGACTATATCGATGAAAGTGAAGTATTGACACCGGCAGATGAGGAATTTCATATTAATAAAAAAGAATTTACGGTTCCATTTGTATGCGGATGCCGTGATCTTGGAGAAGCTGCCCGTCGTATTGGGGAAGGAGCGTCTATGTTAAGGACAAAAGGAGAACCTGGTACCGGAAATATTGTGGAGGCAGTTCGCCATATGCGCAAAGTCAACGCGCAAGTTCGAAAAGTAGTTCATATGAGCGAAGACGAGCTCATGACGGAAGCTAAGAAATTAGGAGCTCCTTATGAAGTATTGCTTCAAATTAAAAAAGAAGGTCGTCTTCCAGTTGTCAACTTTGCGGCTGGTGGGGTTGCTACACCTGCTGATGCAGCGCTTATGATGGAATTGGGAGCGGACGGAGTATTTGTCGGTTCTGGTATCTTTAAATCTGAAAATCCGGAAAGATTTGCAAAAGCGATTGTAGAAGCAACGACTCACTACCAAGATTATGAATTAATTGCAGAATTATCGAAGAATTTAGGAATTCCGATGAAAGGAATGGAAATCTCCACGCTTTCTCCGGAAAACCGGATGCAAGAGCGCGGTTGGTAAGGGGTTAAACAACATGAAAATTGGAGTACTAGGACTTCAAGGTGCTGTTCGTGAACATATTCGATCTGTCGAAGCATGCGGCGAAGAAGCGTTTGAAATTAAAAAAGTCGATCAGTTGAAAGATTTGGACGGGCTGATTCTTCCTGGGGGAGAAAGCACTACAATGAGACGGCTGATCGACCGCTATGGATTTTTAGAACCTATTAAAGAATTGGCCAATAGCGGAAAACCGATTTTTGGAACATGTGCCGGCCTTATTTTACTGGCGAAAGAAATTGTCGGTTATCAACAACCGCACTTAGGACTCATGGATGTGACGGTGGAACGAAATTCATTTGGTAGACAGCGGGAAAGCTTCGAAGCTGAACTTGATATTAAAGACGTTGGCGAGTCTTTCCCGGCAGTATTTATTCGTGCTCCGCATATTGTGAAAGTCGGCCCTAATGTCGAAGTGCTCGCAAAACATGAAGATCGGATTGTAGCGGCACGGGAAGGCAATCTATTAGGATGTTCTTTCCACCCGGAATTAACGGATGATTATCGGTTTACGAAGTATTTTTTGAACATGGTAAAAGAAGCCAAACAAGCTCGCGTATAAACAACTTGCGAGAGAACGAAAATTATAGTAAATTGGTCTTGAAAATTAAAGAAGATCAAAGCAATGAAAGGAAATAGTAGCAGGACATCCCTGGCATAGAGAGTCGATGGTCGGTGGAAATCGAACCGGGATGCTTGTGAATCCATCCTGGAGTGGAATGCTGAAAAAATGAGTAGGCATTTCCGGTTCTCGCCGTTATCCAGATGAAGTGGAAAGTGTGCAACTTTCAATTAGGGTGGCAACGCGGGTTACTCTCGTCCCTTATACAGGGATGAGAGTTTTTTTGTGGATTCAGAGAAACCGGTGGAGCCTGGAAGCTTCAACGTCTAGTTGATTGTTCGAATTCATGGATATAAAAACGTTGGAAAGGAAGTGGCGATAATGTTAGACATCAAGTATTTACGCAATCATTTTGAAGAAGTAAAAGAACGTCTGCAGCACCGTGGAGAAGATTTATCTGATTTTGAAAAGTTTGAAACGCTAGATCAAAAGCGGAGAGAGCTTCTTACGAAAAGCGAACAATTGAAAAGCAAAAGAAATAATGTGTCCCAACAAATTGCTCAAATGAAGCGAGAAAAGCAAAATGCTGACCACTTGATTCAAGAGATGCGAGAAGTCGGGGACGAAATTAAAGAGTTGGACCATCAATTGAAAACTGTAGAAGAAGAACTTCAGCAGTTGTTGTTATCCATTCCGAATATTCCACATGAAAGCGTACCGGTTGGCGATTCTGAGGATGACAACGTGGAAATCCGCAGGTGGGGAGATATCAAAACCTTTGATTTTGAACCGAAACCGCATTGGGATCTTGCTGATCAATTAGGTATTTTAGATTTTGAAAGAGCGGCTAAAGTGACAGGAAGCCGGTTTGTGTTTTATAGAGGGTTAGGCGCCAGATTGGAACGAGCGTTAATCAGTTTTATGCTCGATCTTCATGTGGAAGAGCACGGATACGAAGAGATTCTCCCTCCTTATATGGTCAATCGCGCCAGTATGACAGGTACTGGACAATTGCCGAAATTTGAAGAAGATGCCTTTTTAATTGAAAAAGAGGATTATTTCCTCATTCCTACAGCTGAAGTGCCTGTCACCAATTACTTCCGGGATGAAATTTTGGATGGCGACCAGCTGCCCATTGCATTTGCTGCATACAGTGCATGCTTCCGGTCTGAAGCGGGTTCGGCGGGAAGAGATACGAGGGGATTAATCCGTCAGCACCAATTTAATAAAGTCGAACTTGTCCGCATCGTCAAACCTGAAGATTCTTATGCAGAATTGGAAAAATTGACAGGGCATGCAGAAAAAGTTTTGCAGCTTTTAGGACTTCCGTATCGAGTCATGAGCATGTGTACGGCGGATTTAGGATTTACAGCGGCTAAAAAATATGATATTGAAGTATGGCTTCCAAGCTACAATACGTTCCGCGAAATTTCTTCTTGCAGCAATTTTGAGGCCTTCCAAGCGAGAAGAGCGAATATCCGCTTCCGCAGAGAAAAAAATGCAAAGCCGGAACATGTCCATACGTTAAATGGATCTGGCTTGGCCATTGGACGTACCGTAGCAGCCATTTTAGAAAATTATCAGCAAGCGGACGGAAGTGTGATCATTCCAGAAGTACTCCGCCCTTATATGGGAGGGAAAGAAGCGATCCGCCCGGAAAAATAAAGGAAAGGGACCTGATTGAAAAGATGCTTTCAACGGGTCATCGGAACTATATAGGCAGAAGGAAAAAACTTCTGCCTTCTTCCTATCTTTTTTGGTTATTGACACTATTCATTCATTGTGATAAATTATTTTTTGTCCGTATGGAGGAGTACCCAAGTCTGGCTGAAGGGATCGGTCTTGAAAACCGACAGGCGGGTTACACCGCGCGGGGGTTCGAATCCCTCCTCCTCCGCCATCACTCACAAGCGCATAAATATTGGAGATATTGTACAAAATTCGTTACAACTATGTAGCGAATTTTTTTATGTCTTTTTGCCCTGCTCTTGAAACAGAATCTTTTATCCGTTTAGACTTTTATTGGAGGCACAGCTGATCTGTACCGAAGAATGCAGGCAGCCATACTTTCAATGACGCTTTTATTTTTTGACGGGATTGAAATTGTCAGCTAGAAGCAGCCAATTTTGAGGGAAAGAAAGACCTAGTTTCCAATAGCTCATGCCTTTTAAATTGAGTTCTTTCACTAAATCAAATTTTGCTTGAATGGAACGAGCGTCTTCAAACCATACTTTATGCCTTCGATTTTGTTCATCGATGTAGTCGATATACGGGGCTTGAGCTTGTTGGTCATATTGAATGGCGGCGTTGTATTTTACTGCCAAGAGAATAGCCTGCTGCGGGCTAATGGCTTTTGCCGTATCTCTTCCCGGCACAAACGGCAAAGTCCAATCATAACCGTACAAATTCTGCCCCATTAAAATTTTTTGCGAAGGAATTTCTGAAACAGCATATTGAAGAACTTGACGTACAGGTTCAATAGGTGATACGGCCATTGGAGGGCCGCCGCTGTATCCCCATTCATATGTCATAATGACGACAAAATCAACGATGGCTCCGTGGGCTTTATAGTCGTGTCCTTCGTACCATCTCCCTTTTTGGTCTGCACTTGTTTTTGGAGCAAGAGCAGTGGAAATGAACCAGCCTTGGCGAGAAAAGAGGTCTTTTGCTTTTCTTAAAAATTGATTATAGGCTTCCCGATCTTCGGGGCGAAGGTATTCAAAATCAAAGTGGATGTCTCGAAAGTGGTATCTGTTGGAAAGGGAGATAATATTTTGGAGAAAGCGGTTTTGAATTTGTTGATCGTTCAACAAAATCTGACCCAACTCGGCACTGAATTGGCCCTGTTCTTGATTCGTAATGACCATCACGAGGATATTGCGGTTTTGTGAAGCAATGGCCGCCAAATTGCCCAGGGGAGGCGTGTCCAAAGTTCCATCCCTTTTTGCTCGAAAACTAAAAGGAGACAAAAAAGTCAAATAAGGAGCGGCTTCTCTTGCGCTGGATTCGAGTTCTGGCGATACAGAGGTTCCGAAAGGCTCAACATAGGCGTTAAATTCTGCATTTCGTTTCCGTGATGGGGGGATAAACAGGCGCAATCCTTCTCTTAGCACTGTGTTAACTGAAATTCCGTTGACGCGAGCAAGTTCTTCAGGAGATAAGCCATATCTGCGGGAAATGGACCAAAGGCTGTCCCCCCTACGAACAGTATAAAAGCTCCCGGAAGTAGGAATGACAATCGCTTGCCCGATTACCAGATGATCGGGATTCGGCAATTGATTGGCCGTTTCAATAGCATTTGCGTTTATGTTATACTCTCGGGCAATGCTAGTTAATGTCTCATTTTGTCTAACCACATGAATTTGCAATCCGATTCCCCCTCTAGATGTATTCATTAGTAAATGTTTATGACAGAGACGAGCAAGATATTCGAAATTTTTGGCTATTCATTCGGATCCGCTTTTCCTGTGCAATATAAAATATGATTGACTGTACATATGTTCATTTTTCTGTGCGAAAAGAGGATTCTTCCCCGCGCCACTTATTGGTTTTTGCTTTTCGTATTCTATGAGGATGGGATTTTTCCCTGTTTAAGGTGAAAAGTGTTTATGATCGAAATGTTTGTCCCTCGAAAACGAATGTGAGGAGTTGTTCCACATGAAAGAACAAGATCTTTTTTTTATGAAAATAGCGATCGAAGAAGCAAAAAAGGCGGAAGAAATCGGCGAGGTTCCGATAGGCGCAGTCATTGTTATGAACAATCAAGTCATAGCCAAAGCTCATAACAAAAGGGAAACGTCCCAAAATGCTGTTGCCCATGCAGAGGTGTTAGCGATTCAAGAAGCTTGCAGAAACGTTGGCTCTTGGAGGTTGGAGGGAGCGACATTGTATGTTACGTTGGAACCATGTGCCATGTGCAGCGGGGCGATTGTATTGTCACGGATAGAACGTGTAGTATACGGAGCTAAAGATCCAAAAGGAGGCTGCGCAGGCACGCTGATGAATCTATTGACAGAAGATCGCTTTAATCATCAATGCGACGTGACCGCCGGAGTGCTTGAACAAGAGTGCGGGGCAATATTGACGGATTTTTTTCGAAAATTAAGAGAAGAAAAAAAGAAAAATAAGGGATAAATATAAAATATCAATGATAGGATGAAAATCTTAACATCGGTTGCTTTTTTATAGTCGACCTAGTATACTAATATATGCACCAATAAGGTGCTTAATATGGTATCAACTATGCCGTGCTAGGTGGGGAGGTAGCGGTGCCCTGTACCCGCAATCCGCTCTAGCGGGACTGAATCCCTTCCCCCGGTCGATATTCTGCAGGGTCTGCCTTAAGCAAGTGGTGTTGACGTTTGGGTCCTGCGCAATGAGAATCCACGAACCATGTCAGGTCCGGAAGGAAGCAGCATTAAGTGGACCATCTCATGTGCCGCAGGGGTGCCTGAACCGAGCTAACTGCTTAAGTAACGCTTGTGGGAGTCGGTCAAAGGAAGGTGCACGGCAGTTTCATACATAATAAAAAAAGTCCATCCTTTCATGGGATGGGCTTTTTCGCTTTTGATTACCTAATCGTCTCTTTGTATTGGTGTAAAAAGTTTTTTCTATAGGTTATAATAAAGTGAAGCTTTTATTATTTGGAAATCGTATATTGTAGTTGCGATTCGTTGGCTCAATCAGACATACTCAGGCAGAAAATTTATGTTTTTTTATTTGGGGCCAGTAAGACTCCTGCATCTGGGATTTGAAGGAAAAATGATCGTTTGGCGGTGCTGACTGTCTCTCAATGTCTAATGGGTTCAATTCATCATTAGTGAAGATGATAGAACTCCTTGCTGGAATTTCATTTCAATCGATAAGAGAGATTCTTCTGCCTGATCAGATAACGGAATCATAACTTTACGGAGGGGGAATCATGAGTTATCAAGCTTTATACCGTGTCTGGCGTCCGCAAACTTTTGCTGATGTCGTAGGCCAAGAACATGTGACGAAGACATTGCAAAATGCCCTCCTTCAACAAAAAATTTCTCATGCTTATTTGTTCACGGGCCCGCGAGGAACGGGAAAAACGAGCGCGGCTAAAATTTTGGCCAAAGCCGTCAATTGTGAGCATGCACCAACTATGGAGCCTTGTAATCAATGCAGCGCATGCAAAGGAATTACGGATGGATCGATACCGGACGTAATAGAAATTGACGCCGCTTCCAATACGGGAGTGGATGATATTAGGGATATTCGAGATAAAGTCAAATATGCGCCGAGTGCGGTTCCTTTTAAAGTATACATTATTGATGAAGTTCACATGTTGTCGATTGGCGCTTTCAATGCTTTGCTGAAAACGTTGGAAGAACCGCCGAAACATGTTATTTTTATTTTAGCTACAACGGAGCCTCATAAAATTCCGCTGACCATTATTTCAAGATGTCAGAGATTTGATTTTAAGCGTATTACAACCCAAGCGATTGTGGAAAGAATGAAGCTGATCGCAGATGAGTCTGGCGTTTCGTACGAAGAAAATGCTCTGCGGATCATAGCTCGGGCAGCGGAAGGCGGAATGAGGGATGCTTTAAGTTTATTGGATCAGGCTATTTCCTTCAGCAATGAAAAGTTGACGGAAGAGGATGCCCTTGTAGTCACCGGATCCGTTGGACATAGCACATTGAATCATCTTGGGCGGGCTATTTTGGAAAAAGATATTGCATCAGCAATGGAAGGGTTGGAAAGTCTATTCATGAAAGGGAAAGACCCTTCAAGATTTACGGAGGATTTCATTCATTATTTTCGAGATCTCCTTTTATATAAAACAGCCCCTCAGCTCGAAGATACTTTAGAGCACCCTGCTGATGAAGAATTTATTTCTTTGGCTCGAGAGTTTCCGACTGATTTCATCTATGATTGCATAGAGATTTTAAATCAAACTCAACAAGAAATGAAATTCACGAATCATGCTAGAATATATTTGGAAGTAGCTTTCGTGAAAATGTCTCAAGCGGAAACAAAACCAGTCGCATCGCAAGTTCAGCCGGACTTGTCGAAACTGCTTAGCAGGATCGAAACACTAGAACAAGAGTTGCATGAATTGAGAAGCAGAGGACTTTCCCCGGAAGAAACTTCCCCTGTGAAAACACCGCCAAAGAATCCAGTACGGTCGCACCATGACTATAAAGTGCCGGTGAAGAAGATCGAGCATATTTTAAAAGAGGCGACCAAACAGGATTTGCAATTATTGAAAAGCCGGTGGGGAGAAATGCTCGAAATTCTCAATCAACGCCAAATGCGGTCACAGGCGGCATTACTGAACGATGCGGAACCAGTAGCTGCTTCGCCGGATTCGTTTGTATTAAAATTTAAATATGACATTCATTGTAAAATGGCGATGGAAAATGCAAAATTTGTAGAAGCGATTTCTTCGGTGTTTGGGGAATTGACGGGAGTTCGCTATGTGCCGGTGGGTATTCCGGAAGAAAAATGGCATATCATTCGCGAAAATTTTATCAGACAACAAAAGGAGAACATCGCCGATGACGGCAGCCGTAATGAGGAAGATCCTCTAATTGCCGAAGCAGTGAAGCTTGTGGGAGAAGACTTGCTAGAGATTAAAGATTAATATTCATGGTATATCACATCCTGGCTTAGTCTTTTTAAGAAATATGTATTTTGGTCAGCTTATTTTTAGTGATAGGAATGCTCCTGCTCATTGAATAATTACCTTTCTAAAAGCAGGTCATGGAGCAGATAAAAATGGAGGATGATAAAAATGATGCGTGGAATGGGCAATATGCAGAATATGATGAAGCAAATGCAAAAAATGCAAAAGAAGATGCAGCAAGCACAAGAAGAACTCGGTGAAAAAAGAGTAGAAGGTACGGCAGGCGGCGGCATGGTAAAAGTGGTTGTTTCTGGCCATAAAGAAGTGCTGGACGTAATCATAAAAGAAGAAGTAGTGGATCCGGAAGATGTTGAAATGCTGCAAGATTTAGTGCTTGCTGCTACAAATGACGCACTCAAGAAAGTAGATGAATTGACGAATGAAACAATGGGGCAATTTACAAAAGGGTTAAACATCCCAGGGTTGTTCTAGGAGGAAATTATGCATTATCCAGAACCGATTACAAAACTCATCGATAGTTTTATGAAACTGCCAGGAATCGGGCCGAAAACTGCCGCCCGACTGGCATTTTTTGTTCTCGACATGAAGGAAAATGAAGTATTGGATTTTGCCAAAGCGCTTGTCGACGCTAAACGAAATCTTGGATATTGTTCCATCTGTGGGCACATCACGGATCAGGATCCGTGTTATATTTGTCAGGATGAAAGAAGAGACCGAAGTGTAATCAGCGTTGTCCAAGATCCAAAAGACGTGATTGCCATGGAGAAAATGAAAGAATATAACGGATTGTATCATGTACTTCACGGGGCTATTTCTCCTATGGATGGCATCGGACCGGAAGATATCAATATTCCTAGTTTGCTAAAAAGGCTGCAAGATGAAACGGTTCAAGAAGTGATTCTTGCCACCAACCCCAATATCGAAGGAGAAGCAACGGCAATGTATATTTCTCGTCTTCTAAAACCGACCGGTATCAAAGTAACGAGAATTGCTCACGGACTTCCGGTTGGAGGAGACTTGGAGTATGCGGATGAAGTAACGTTGTCGAAAGCACTGGAAGGAAGAAGAGAGATATAGGCGGTGAAGGTAAGTGCTGATTCGGAAGAAACATAAATTAAAAGCGGAATTTGACAACAAACTTATTGAACAGATGGAAGCGGCGCGGCAAGAATGGCTGCAGCAAAGCAATTTTTTAAAACTAAGCATGGAGCAAAGCCTCGATTTGATCACGCGAAAGAAAATCGCTGAAGCCAAATATTTTTTTCTCTATCGAGAAGCTAAAAAAAGAAAAATTATCATAAAAAGATAGCCTGGTTCATAAGATCTCCTAAGTGGACAAACTTATGAGATTGGAGGGGCTTTTTTGGAATTTGCTTATTCATTGGGGATATTGGCGATCTTGCTTTTGTTGTGGATTGCTTTTAAAGCAAATGTCAAACCGTTAAAATTTTTAGGCAACATTGTTATAAAGGGGGCCATCGGTGCTCTATTCTTATTTCTTCTGAATTTGTTCGGCAACCAGTATAGTTTGCATGTCCCTATTAACCTAGCAACTTCTTTTATAGCCGGTCTTTTGGGAATTCCGGGAGTTTGCGCCCTTGCCGCCATTCAGTTATGGATTCTTTCGTAATGTTTGTACGATGATTGAATCGATACCTGCTTTTCAGCTGAGCTGTTTGCACGGGCGGGTATGTTGGAATTTGAGATATTTTCTTTTCGTAATGGAAATCATCATTTATTTGGAATTTCTTTAAATGTTTTTGAAAGGTATGTTGAACCAGACAGAGACGTCCAACAAGGGCGACTCTGTTTTGTTATGACTTTAGTAAGTTGAGCTCGCGATAGCGTGCGAAACAATAAACCACCTGCTATGCGGGTGGCGCCGATTTGCTTTTTCATTTTGCTTATCCCAATTGTTTTTTACGATTATCTTTTTGTTACACGGCTTCTTGTTCAAAGTGAAGGCATGCTTTTGAAAAATCTACTGGATATGATCGAATGGACTTGTGAAACTAGATTTCATTCTCTTTGTTTTTGTTATTAAGAGCTGTAACTTAAGTAAAATGATGATATTACCATATTGGACCGAATAATTTTCTTTACACTTTTTAAAAAAATGTAGTATTAGTATTGACAGCTATATTTAATGGTGATAATATATATCTCGTCGCTGTTAGTTCTTGAAAAAAAGAAAAAACAGTAGACATAAACTTAGATTTGTGATATTATTTAAAAGTTGACAGGAAATTGATCTTTGAAAACTGAACAAAACGAAGCGTAAACCAATGTTTCGATAGAAACAAGCCAAGTCAAATTTCTTTTTGGAGAGTTTGATCCTGGCTCAGGACGAACGCTGGCGGCGTGCCTAATACATGCAAGTCGAGCGGACTTTCAAGAAGCTTGCTTTTTGAAAGTTAGCGGCGGACGGGTGAGTAACACGTGGGCAACCTGCCTGCAAGACGGGGATAACTCCGGGAAACCGGGGCTAATACCGGATAATATCTTCCTTCGCATGAAGGAAGGTTGAAAGGCGGCGCAAGCTGCCGCTTGCAGATGGGCCCGCGGCGCATTAGCTAGTTGGTGAGGTAACGGCTCACCAAGGCGACGATGCGTAGCCGACCTGAGAGGGTGATCGGCCACACTGGGACTGAGACACGGCCCAGACTCCTACGGGAGGCAGCAGTAGGGAATCTTCCGCAATGGACGAAAGTCTGACGGAGCAACGCCGCGTGAGCGAAGAAGGTCTTCGGATCGTAAAGCTCTGTTGTCAGGGAAGAACAAGTACCGTTCGAACAGGGCGGTACCTTGACGGTACCTGACCAGAAAGCCACGGCTAACTACGTGCCAGCAGCCGCGGTAATACGTAGGTGGCAAGCGTTGTCCGGAATTATTGGGCGTAAAGCGCGCGCAGGCGGTCTCTTAAGTCTGATGTGAAAGCCCACGGCTCAACCGTGGAGGGTCATTGGAAACTGGGAGACTTGAGTGCAGAAGAGGAGAGCGGAATTCCACGTGTAGCGGTGAAATGCGTAGAGATGTGGAGGAACACCAGTGGCGAAGGCGGCTCTCTGGTCTGTAACTGACGCTGAGGCGCGAAAGCGTGGGGAGCGAACAGGATTAGATACCCTGGTAGTCCACGCCGTAAACGATGAGTGCTAAGTGTTAGAGGGCTTCCACCCTTTAGTGCTGCAGCTAACGCATTAAGCACTCCGCCTGGGGAGTACGGCCGCAAGGCTGAAACTCAAAGGAATTGACGGGGGCCCGCACAAGCGGTGGAGCATGTGGTTTAATTCGAAGCAACGCGAAGAACCTTACCAGGTCTTGACATCCTTCGCTACCTCTAGAGATAGAGGGTTCCCCTTCGGGGGACGGAGTGACAGGTGGTGCATGGTTGTCGTCAGCTCGTGTCGTGAGATGTTGGGTTAAGTCCCGCAACGAGCGCAACCCTTGACCTTAGTTGCCAGCAT
>NZ_CP012025.1 GCF_001050115.1 Bacillus smithii
ATTTTACCCTGTTTTCTGTGGTAGGCAACAGGGCAGGTTGTTCGGGGTGGTAGCCGAACAGCCTTTTTATTTTGTCGTTTTTTATTTTTTATTTTACTCTGAACAATATTTTAACAATATTTTAACTCCAAAAACACCAAAATTCTAGTCATTTTCCCAATCTTCAGCAATATTGATAGAATTTATAAAATAGTCATTTTATAACCGATTTGCTCAACCTCACTCATAGAATAGCCAAATTTGGCTCATTTTGGCTTTCTAAGCGTGCTTAAATAGTTTCCTAATGGTTTTTATCTAGTAAATTAATTTTGGCTTAAAAATCGAGTAGGAGGGAGCGATTAACTCCCGTCCTCTCACACCACCGTACGTACGGTTCCGTATACGGCGGTTCAATTAAGATAATTGACGCAAGTCTTTATAACTTCCGTGAATAGCTGTTCTCTTTATGCCAGTGGTCACTCCACCCTCCAAGAGGTCTCCCACGGGATTCACCGCTTCCTCCCTCAAGTGAGGTACTACGTTTTCTGTGTTCATCATGACTCACTGAATACCAAGGGCTATTCTCTCTTAATTGTTCGGTCCTTCTTAGTTGTTCTAGACCAACTAATACTATGACCTCTGCTGACTTCTGACGGTTCAGCTACTTATCACTAAGTAGGTTATGAAGAGTACTTCACATATCCGCCAGACCTCCCCGGGTAAGTACATGCACTTTCACACCATCTATCCGCCTCATTTACTCGATATGACCTTCGACAGAAAGAGCTTTGTTTTGTTATGCAAACTCACTCAATCATACCTAGCCTTATATGAGGTTCGTGTTCCTCGGACCGGTGTTTTGCCTCCAGCTTCCTTCAGATTCCGCGTCACCACGGACACCCTTGCTCTTGGCTAACCTCTACTTCTGTCTTCGGGGTTCGGGACTTACACCCTATAGTTCATGTACATGCCGGGCGCACATAAAAAACACCCTAAATAGGTGTTTTTTATTTTTTAAAGTTTCGTAGGTTTTTAATTAGAACTTTTATCTTTGGGTGTTTTCCGATAAACAGTAAAATAAATAAATGCAAAAAGGAAGAATAATGTTTGAATCACATTTGTTACTATTTTTAATTCCGAATAATCAAAAAAGATATGACCGAGACAATACGAACCTGTTACAACAATCAGAAATTTCAAAAGGGATTTCATTATTTCCGTCTCCTGTTATTTGCTTAGAATAGTAAAAATACAATTGCTCTAGCTGTGATTCCTGCTAACCAACTTGACACGCCAATACTTTTCAATCGTTTTTCTATAGCATCTTCTATTGTTCCACTAAAGTCAATAACAACATTAAGAGTACTCATAACAAATTGATATGCTAAGTATTTTTTTAGTGTGCTTTTTGCACTACTTGAAATTGGAAGTTTGGCTATGTAATTTCTAACTGTTCTATCCCAAGACACTCTTCCAATTTTTTGCAGTTTACTAATCATAGATTTTGCGGCAACTTTTGCAGCAGTTGATTTTACACCTAGAGTAGTAATACCACTATCTTGTTGTGCTTGTTGTGGAAGATTGGATTGGATACCATATTGAATATCTTCTGCCGAAATTCCATGTTTTTGCAATTCAATTTCTAACTCTATGAGCTTTTGAATTTCTTTTTGAGATAGTTTTGTATTCGCTTCTTGGTTTGTTACCGTCTGTCCCACCCTTTTAAATAGAGTTGGGAACATGACATTTAATATAATTACTCCAGTATTAATAATTGAAACAATTGTCTGAATCATAAAAACGACTCCTTTCTTTAAATTCAATTTCAAATACTTTAGCAGCTGAATTGTTTCTTTTTAAGAGCATAAGACGATTTTTTTCATGAATTTAAAAAAGCGCCACTCTCTGCCGTTATTCATCCTTAGAAAGGAGCCTATTGCAGACAAATTATTCTTAGATTCATAGCAAAAAAAAGTGGGACAAACGTGGGATAAGCGTGGACCATTTATGGGATTTTAGTGGGCTATTCGTGGGACTTTAGTGGACTTTTTGTGGGCGAATCGCCTTTTTTATGTACCCATCGTTTTATCAGGCACTGCCTGATCCCACACCTTCGGTGGGGGCAAAAACTCCTTATGCTCTTGCACTTTTCTGCCACGAAAAATTACAGGTATTTCTGAATAATTTATTTATTTTGTGGCACAATTGTAATCGTGTATAATACGGACACGATCTTCAAGGGGGATCGGCCTGTTAGTTAGGTAGAATAATCCACCCATCAGCCGTTAAACTCAAGGGTGGATTATTTTTTGTGAAATGACAGTATTGAAACAGAGGTCCAGGGCAGCATACTGTTTCACTGTTGCCCTGCCAACCTAATAGAACTTATTTTTATCATCGAACAGCTTTTCGAAATTATGCTAATATTACATCAACAATATTAATATAATTCAGGGGAATAGTTGTGAAAAAATGGATAAATTGGATAAAAATATAAAACAAAACAAATTTTTAAAAAAATACCAAAATTTTAATATGGGGATTGTTTATGCTCTCATTATTGTGATATGCGGAGTATTAAAAGTAAGTACCTCAATTCCACTAATTTTATTGTCATTAGTGGTAATAGTAGACTTGATTGTTTCCATCATAACCAAAAAAAAGAAAGATACCATTATTGATGTTTTCGCCATAATCCTTTTATGGCTTGGAGCAATCTTTTTGAGATAAAAAAAGATAATCTTCAAGATTATCTTTTTTGCTTATTTTAAGCCAAAATTAATTTACTAGATAAAAACCATTAGGAAACTATTTAAACACGCTTAGAAAGCCAAAATCGTGCAAATTTCGCTATTCCATGAGTGAGGTTGAGCAAATGGTTATAAAAGATATATTTTATCAACATTGCTGAAGATTGGGAAAATGACTAGAATTTTGGTGTTTTTGGAGTTAAAATATTGATCAGAGTAAATAAAAAATAAAAAACGACAAAATAAAAAGGCTGTTCGGCTACCACCCCGAACAACCTGCCCTGTTGCCTACCACAGAAAACAGGGTAAAATACCTTAACTAAGTCCATTATAAATGGTTTACATAAAAATTTTCAACTATAAAATTTCCCTTTTTTGGACTTCAAAGGTGTATTTTATCCCTTTCTGTGATCGGTAACGGGGTAGAATACGCCTTTTTGTTTTGTCTAAGGAAAGGGAGATTCTTATCATGGCAAATCAATTAAAAGACACATTGAGAGTTTTCGTTGTACCAACTGAAATTCTAGACATGGAAGAGCTAACAACACACGAAAAAATGGTTTATATCGTTTTGCGTTCTTATGCAAACAGCCAAGATGACACAGCTTTTCCTTCGTATGACACGATAGCAAAAAAAGCATCAATGCACAGAAGAACAGCCATTAAATGTGTTGAGAAATTAGTGAAATTGGGGCTATTGGTTAAAGAAGAAAGAAAAAAAGTAAACAAAAACGGTAAGATCAGCCCAACATCTAACCTTTACACTATCCGTCGCCCTGCTGAAATTAAAAATGAAGTAGTGAACCCTAGTGAATCTAATACACCACCCCTAGTGAATGACATGCACTACCCTAGTGAACCAGATTCACTACCCCTAGTGAACGAGATTCACCACCCTAGTGAATCAGATTCACCCGAACAAAAGAATATTAAAATAACCAATGATAAAAGATTAAAAGAAAATTATAGAGAGAGAGACTTATTAAAAGGGGCGGAAATTGAAGAAGAACTGAAAGATTACATAGAAGAACGATTAGAAGAATTTGAGGAAAAGGGAATTGATTTACAAATGGTAATAAATTGGATTGAAGCTAATACGGAATTCTATAGTTTCTCTGAATTCGCTGTAGGTATTAATCAGCTTTTAGAGTTTCCAGAACCTATTAAAAATCCTATTCGCTTTTTGAATAGCACTTTTGCCGATATTGAAAAATACGTTAAAGATTTTCGTAAAAAACAACTGAAAAAAGGTAAAAAGGAAATGGCAGCGAAAAAGAAACAACAACAACCACACTTCCAACCACAACCACAAGCAGTTTTTTATAATTGGCTTGAACAGTGATAGGAGTGGTTTATATGCACATGTATGAAGTTGATTGGGAAAAACTTCTAGAAGAAAAAAATACAGAGGGGATACTAGCTGGAGTAATGGCTGAAACGGTGGAAAGTATGTTTTTCTATTTGGATTGGTCAACTAGACACTTAAAACAATTACAAAAACAAAATCCAGCCACAGAAGAACATCATTCCGAAGCTCTGTTTATGTTTGGAATCATGAATGTAAGTTGCAAACTTTTATATATAGATCCATATGAATGGTGCAAAGCAACCAAAATTCCATATAGGGGAAGAAATAAAACCTATTGGCATTTATTTAATAACAAAAAACCTTATGACATTTTCGGGAAACCAATGCAAAAACCAGGTTTTTATTATGAATTAATTGGTCAAATGATGGGAACAAAAAACGAAATAGAACTTGAGCAATTAAAGAAAGAATTAAATGATTCAAATTAAAGCGAATCCGGCTCAAAAATCATTAAAATTTGCCTATCTGGCTCTATTTTCTAAAGTGATGAGCGATGATAATATGGTTTATAATCATTGGTAAGAAAGTAACGAATAATGATGAGTGAATAACAAAAACATTCAATGATAGATGGTGGTTATTAATGAGTGAATATCTAACAATTGCAGAATTGGCAGAGCAGGCAGGTATTCCGAATTCAACTTGTAGGCGCTATTTGGCTAATTTTGAATTGTTCTTCGTGGTTAAAGGTGGAAGTCGATTAAAAAAATATGAAGCTGAAGCTGTAAACATCCTCAAAAGGATAAAGCAACTTTATGATGAGGGAAAAGATACAAATGAGATCCGCAACATCTTAGCCAATGAGTTTCCTTTGGTGATTAACCATGATGAACAACGAGAAACAAGTGAGAAAGTTACAAACACACCAACATTGGCAACCAGTGAGGATGTTGAAGAGATCAAAAAAGCACTGGAAGAACAAAAGAAATTCAATGAAATGCTATTAAAAAAGTTAGACGAACAAAGCCGATACATCAAAGAGTCATTGGAGAAACGTGATCGACAACTCATGGAGTCCTTGACTCAATCTTTGGAAATTAGACAAGCTAGAATTGAAGCAGCCATAACAGAAAAAGAGACACAAAAAAGTTTTTTTTCACGTTTGTTTTCCAAAAAAGGGAAAGAAAAATAAGAAGGCCGATAAAAAAGTGTATCGACCCTCGAAAATTGTGCACTATGGGGCTCTGAGACAAATTTATCTTTCGTTATACGTATAAGTGTCTTGTTAAATGCAAAATTCGGCTTCATTTTGTGGTGAGTTTTGGAGATCTGCTACTAAAAATTGTTAATTCTTGCTCAGTGGTTAGAAGGGAGCGAAGATTCATGAAATATTCAAAGGAAACGTTACAAAAGAAATTTTCGTCTGTAAAAGCTTCACTTGAAATCGAAGGCTTAAAAGTAACGAAAGAAATTGAGGATCTAGTCATTGCAAAAGCAGCAGGAGAGATTTCTTTTGATCAGTTTAAACGTGAAGCAGCTAGGTTGGCAGGGAAACAGTGAATCGGTATGCTGCCCTGGGCCTCTGTTTCAATACTGTCTTTTAACCAAAAAAATAATCCACCCTTGAGTTGTTAGGCCAAAGGGTGGATTATCCGTCCTAAAGCCGATCCCCCCTTGAAGATCGTATCCGTATTATACACGATTACAATTGTATCGCGAAATTGATAAAAATATTCTGAAATATATGAGATTTCAGCGTGGTAGAAAAATGCAAGAGCATAAGGAGTTTTTGCCCCCACCAAAGGTGTGGGATCAGGCAGTGCCTGATAAAACGATGGGGTCAAAAAAAGTGAGCTTTCTATATAATTTCTATATAGTTTTCATATGGTTTCTATATGAACTCTATATATCATTCTATATATTTTCTATATGCTTTTTTTGCGTTTTAAACATTGGTGGGAGGAAAAGTGAAAATTATGTTGTATGATTTTTCACTAAAAAATGAGAGTGCCCATTTACATACCTTGCATGCAGGTATTCAATAGGGTTCGAATGTTTCGAATAATATTGCGCACAATAGGACCCGTAGGGAGTAAGATATGAGCTACTTTGGAATAGTTGAATAGAGTTTTTGGACTGTTCAATTTTGTACAGTCCGAATTTTTATTTATCCTGAAACACGCTAAAATGTTTCAAGACATTTTGAGTTTCTTCTTCTGTGATCCCGATATAACGGAGAGTAACAGAAGGATGAGAATGGTTCAAAATCTCTTGCAACATGGCAATATCTTTCGTGGCTTTATAAAACCAATAGCCAAATGTTTTTCTGAGCGTATGATTGCCGACATGCTCCACCCCGGCAAAATCAGCCGCCTTTTTCAGCTGGCGGTAAGCCTGTGTCGGTGTAATCGGCCGGTTTCCTTTCCTTGATGGAAAGAGCCACTCACTGTCTAATCCAGCTGCGTATTCATACACTTCCTCAAAACAATGGCCAATATAAATATCGCGGATTTTTTGGGTTTTTCCTTCTTTTACTCGTAAAACCTTCTCTTTTTTGTTTTTCAGCCTCAGAATCGCTTCCGTTTTGATTTTAAGCAGGTCTCCAACCCGTAGGCCTGTTTCACACCCTAACACAAATAAAATGTAATCTCGGGGCAAACAGTGGCGTTTTAACGCCCATTTCATATCGTCTAATTGCTGCTGACTACGTAAGCGTCAAATCTTGGACACCTTCTTGATGTGCTAATTTCATGAGATAATCTCCTCAAGATGAAATTGAAGGAGGTTTTTTTATTTGTGTTAGGGTGTGAAACAGGCCTACGGGTTGGAGACCTGCTTAAAATCAAAACGGAAGCGATTCTGAGGCTGAAAAACAAAAAAAAAAAAAACCAAAAAAACCCGGGAATTTTAATTTGGTTTTTTTTTTTTTTGTTTTTCAGCCTCAGAATCGCTTCCGTTTTGATTTTAAGCAGGTCTCCAACCCGTAGGCCTGTTTCACACCCTAACACAAATAAAAAAACCTCCTTCAATTTCATCTTGAGGAGATTATCTCATGAAATTAGCACATCAAGAAGGTGTCCAAGATTTTACGCTTACCTGACTACGAATCGGCTGCACATTTTTTGGTGTCGACATCTTTTCTCCTTCCCTTGAAAATCAATGATTTGAATGTACGATTTTGTAGGATACCTCGATCATATCGAAGAAAAAGGGAAAGGACAAGAGAATAAGCGAAAATGAATGTATGATTTTATACAAATTCGTACATTTGTTCAAAACTGAAAAAGGTAGGGGAAAGTTAGGGAACTTGATACGTATCATTTTTTGCGAAAATGTATATACTTTGTATATACTTAAAAGACGGAAGGTGGTATAATTGAATTCCAATAAAGGAGAAGGGGTGGAAACTATGGCAATGGCAACAACTGTTCAAAAGTGGGGAAATAGTCTTGCAGTTCGTATCCCTAAAGATGTTGCTGAGCGAGTTGCGATTCATCAAGGCTCCGAAATCGAGTTAAGAGTTATAGATGATAAGAAAATCACATTAGTTCCAAAACAGAAGAAATACACGTTAGAAGAACTTTTAAAGCAAGCAAAGCCGGAAAATCGTCATAAGGAAATTGATTTTGGTATTGAAGGGAATGAATTAATTTGACCCAAGCACCAGACCGTGGGGATTTGGTTTATCTAAATTTCAACCCACAATCTGGACACGAACAAGCAGGACGTCGCCCAGGTATTGTATTGTCCCCGAAAGAATTTAATGAAATAACACGATTTGCACTTATTTGTCCAATTACAAACACAGTAAAGGGTTGGCCTTTTGAAGTAGAGCTCCCAGAAGGTTTAGCCATTCAGGGAGCTATTTTGACTGATCAAGTTAAAAGTTTAGATTGGGTATCCAGAAAGATTCAAATTAAGGATCAAGCACCACCCGAAATTGTAACTGAGTGTTTGAACAAAATACATACTTTTTTGTAAAAAGATAAAAAGCATCAAATAATGGAGTTGATCCGAATGAATGAAAGTAATTATTTAACACCGGAGCTAGTCGAAAAGATGTGAGCTTCTCTCAATAGCCTTACAGAGGAAAAAAAGTTAAAGCTGAAAAAGATGCTGCCACTCGTTGATGAGACACATAAACAGGCTTTACAAAAAATGATCATAAAATAGCATGATGGCGAATGCCATCTATAAAACACCTTGGAACTAAGAAACAGCAAGATTGAATTCCGAGTTGATAACCAAGATGGACAAACAATGAGGGTTGAAGCAGACGGATCATTTCACTGCTTAATGAAAGCAGAAACTTTCTCCAATGATAGGTTGGTGTATTTAAAAAGCGATAGACTGTATCCTTTCCGGGCAGATCCTGAGATCGTTTACTCATAAAAGCACGAAACCAGTTCTTATATTGGAAGACTAAAAGAAAAATCAGTTTGAAAACAGTAAGACAAGAATACCCGGAAAGTTTCGTAATATTCGCTTTTCTTAAATGATATCCAATATTTAATTCGGAAAATCCTTGTTTAATTTCTTTTGGTAATTGCGCAAAGTAGTCTTTATTCGTTATCATAGTGGTGACACCTTTCTTTTGGATTTGGTTTCGTCACCAATATTTTACCAAAAGAATAGGTGTCTTTCTTTATGTTTTAAAAAATGTCAAATGATAATTTTGTACTTCCCAAAACCATTTACATCAAGCATTTAAACAAGATTTTGGACTGCGAAAGCTGAGTTATTAAATAAATGCCAATAGGTTTTATTTCTTCCCCTATATGGAATTTTGGTTGCTTTGCACCATTCATATGGATCTATATATAAAAGTTTGCAACTTACATTCATGATTCCAAACATAAACAGAGCTTCGGAATGATGTTCTTCTGTGGCTGGATTTTGTTTTTGTAATTGTTTTAAGTGTCTAGTTGACCAATCCAAATAGAAAAACATACTTTCCACCGTTTCAGCCATTACTCCAGCTAGTATCCCCTCTGTATTTTTTTCTTCTAGAAGTTTTTCCCAATCAACTTCATACATGTGCATATAAACCACTCCTATCACTGTTCAAGCCAATTATAAAAAACTGCTTGTGGTTGTGGTTGGAAGTGTGGTTGTTGTTGTTTCTTTTTCGCTGCCATTTCCTTTTTACCTTTTTTCAGTTGTTTTTTACGAAAATCTTTAACATATTTTTCAATTTCAGCAAAAGTGCTGTTTAAAAACAGAATAGGATTTTTAATAGGTTCTGGAAACTCTAAAAGCTGATTTATTCCAACTGCAAATTCAGAGAAGCTATAAAATTCCTTATTGGCTTCAATCCAATTTATTACCGTTTGTAAATCAATTCCCTTTTCCTTGAATTCTTCTGAACGTCCTTCTATGTAATCTTTTAATTCTTCTTCAATTTCAGCCCCTTTTATTAAGTCTCTCTCTCTAATCTTATTAGTATTATTAATCTTAGTATTATTTAATTTAGTATTATTTGGTGACCATTTTGGCGATCCTTGCTTATCCATTTTGGTTACTCTTGGTTGACCATTTTGGGTAAGCTGATAACCATGCGATTTTTCGGCTCTTTTTTCGTCATAAACGTTGATTTCATCAGGTTGACCATTTTGGTTATCCTTGCTTGACCACAAACCTAATACTTCAAAAATTTTGTCTGTTATACGGTAATGGATTTTAGCTGGCAATCCTTTTAACTCTTTTTCGATAAGTCCCATTTTTACCAATTCATTTACTTTTCTTCTAACAGTGTTTTTTGGAATAGTTGTATTTTCTACAAGATTGTCATCCGTACAGAAAAACCATTCGCCATCTGTTAGTTCTCCACGATTTGCCCAGTATTTATACAAGCTCACAAGTTCGCTGTATACGACTGCTTCCGTCAATCCGATAGCTTTTGCTAAACGTTTATTTACAACAATAGATCCGTCTGAACGAAGCAAATCAATAATGACATCTTTCATTGTTTTTATCTCCCTTTCCTTAGACAAAACAAAAAGGCGTATTCTACCCCGTTACCGATCACAGAAAGGTAAGCGTCAAATCTTGGACACCTTCTTGATGTGCTAATTTCATGAGATAATCTCCTCAAGATGAAATTGAAGGAGGTTTTTTTATGCCTAAGAATCCTGAATTACGAAAGGTTTGGGAACAACGAATCGCTGACTATCGTAAAAGCGGTCAAACTCAAGTAAACTGGTGCAAGGAAAATCAATGGAGTATTCACCAGTTTAAATACTGGTTAAGAAAAATTGAAAATCCAATAAAAAATCAAGGAAAGTCTACAAAATGGGCATCCGTTACCCTAGAAGATCATTCACAAACAGTTGAAAATTCATTACGGATTGAAATTAGTGGGATTTCAATTGAAGTAAAACCTGGTTTCGATCCGGCCTTTCTTTCAGAAGTGGTTAGGACGTTGAAATCAACATGTTAGTTGGTACAAGAGCTGAACGAGTTTACTTGGCAAAAGGAAGTACTGATTTGAGAAAATCCATTGATGGATTAGCTGCTTTGGTGAAAGAGGGATTTGATTTAGATCCCTTTTCATCAAGCTATTTTGTGTTCTGTAATCGAAAGCGAGATAAATTAAAAATTCTTCACTGGGACTATAATGGTTTTTGGCTTTATTATCGTCGATTGGAAAAAGGAAAATTTCAATGGCCAAATGAAAATGACACTGGAACGATACAAATTAGTTATCGGCAATTACGCTGGTTATTGGATGGCCTTGCAATGGAGCAAAAGAAAGCACACCCAGAAGTAAAGGCTAGAACAGTTATATGAATTTTTTACTTTTAACAAAAACCTTGGAGGAAAATAGCTAAAACCGTCGAATTATTACTACATGATGAAAAATTTAAAGAATCCTACCCAAAACCCATTTGAATTAATTGAAAAACTTCAACAGCAAATCGTTGAATTGACGGCGAAATTACGATGGTATGAAGAACAGTATCGTCTTAGTCAAAAACGAAAATTTGGCTCTTCAAGCGAAAAAACAAATCCTAATCAATTAGAACTACCTTTATTCAATGAAGCAGAGGTAGAGTCTAATGTAAAAGCCGAAGAGCCAACTGTTGAAACAATTACATATCGTCGTAAAAAGAAACGTGGTCAACGTCAAGCTACGTTTGAAAACCTGCCTATGGAAACGATTGAATATCGTTTACCCGAAGAAGAGCAGGTCTGTTCGTGTTGCGGTGAAAAAACACACGAAATGAGCACAGAAGTACGACAAGAATTAGTGATTATTCCGGCTCAAGTCAAAGTTTTAAAACACGTTCGATATGTCTATGGATGCCGTCATTGTGAGCGTAATGAAATAGAGACACCAATCGTTACAGCACCTGCCCCAAAATCTGTGTATCCAAAAAGTTTAGCTTCACCGTCAAGCATGGCATATATTATGAATCAAAAATATGTAGAGGGGCTACCTCTATATCGCCAAGAACAACAGTTCAAACGATTAGGTGTGATCTTATCCAGGCAAACCATGGCCAATTGGATGCTTTATGGTGCCGAAAAATGGCTTGCGCCAATTTATCAACGAATGAAAGAGCATCTCCTCTCTAAAGACATTCTACATGCGGATGAAACAACTGTTCAGGTTTTACATGAACCTGGAAGGTCAAGTACATCGAAATCTTACATGTGGCTTTATCGGACTGGAAGAGAGGATCCACCACTTGTCCTTTATGACTATCAGGAAACTAGAGCAGGAGAACATGCCAAAGAATTCCTAAAAGGGTTTAAAGGATACCTGCATGTCGATGGATATGCAGGATACCATAAGGTATCCGGCGTAACATTAGTTGGATGTTGGGCTCATGCCCGCAGAAAGTTCGATGAGGCTTTAAACGTACTTCCTGAATCCAAACGTCATTCAGCAGTCACAGTTCGGGAAGGACTCAATTTCTGTAATCAGCTATTTGCCATCGAGCGTGATTTGAAAGAATGTACACCAGAAGAACGATATAAAAAACGACTTAAACACAGCCAACCATTGTTGGAGGCTTTTTCAGCATGGCTAAAAACAGAGAAAAGCAATGTTTTACCAAAGAGTCTATTAGGTCAAGCCATTACATACTGCCTCAACCAATGGGAAAAACTCGTGGCATTTTTAGAGGATGGACGTTTAGAAATCGATAATAATCGAAGTGAACGATCCATTAAACCATTTGTGATCGGTAGGAAGAACTGGATTTTTAGCAATACTCCGAAAGGAGCTAAGGCCAGCTCAATCATTTACAGTATTGTGGAGACAGCAAAAGAGAATAAATTAAATCCATTTTATTATCTTCGCTACTTATTTGAAAGGCTTCCCAATATGGATATAAGCAATATGGATGAGCTTGATCAACTACTTCCTTGGTCCAAAACAATTCCTTTGAATTGTCGGGTTTTTAATAACTTATCACAATAATAGTATTTAATCCCTATCATTAAAAGGTGGGGATTATTTTACGCTTAC